>NZ_CP018837.1 GCF_002196515.1 Vibrio gazogenes
CGAAAGGGGGTGGTCAATGATCCCATCATTCGGGGGAGGACTCACCAATTCCGGCACGATGCCGATTAGTGCAAATGGCGGACAGGCTGGCCCAAGTGGTGCCAGCAATAAATCCAGCTTTGGGGGGATCCGTAACGGTGCCATCAACTTTGGTGGCGGCAGTCCGGGACAATGGATCCCTTGGATTGCGGTAGCAATAGGGGTGACATGGTGGCTATGCAGAAAATAACAATCAGCTATCTGGCACCGTCGCGTCGGGATATTAACGCTCATTTTGAATTACTCAAGCCAGCATTTAACGGCTCTCATGACCCTAAATCTGAATGGTTGGATGTGGTAGAGAAGGTGCAAACCGGACAAGCGAGTTTGTACTTGATCAAAGCAAAAGATGTTCAGATCCGTTTTGTTGGTCGTGTGATTGACGGGATTTATCACGTGATCTGCTCACAAGGTCGCGGCCTTGCTCATGCTGCACCGGTGATTATTGAGCGGTGCCTCAGTATGGGGTATCCGGCAATCTCTTATCATGCTTATCGCCCCGGAATGGGGCGTCTGTTACGGGGATTCGGGTTTGAGCTGGACAGTGTTCCGGCTCCGGGTGAATCGCGTTATGTGCTGAATTTGGAGGGCTACAAGCATGGGTAAAGGGGGCAGTAGTTCAAGCAGTACCACAAATAACAACACCAATATCAACGGCACCAATGCCGTTCAGGGCGACAATCTTGGTGTCTTAATTAGTGGGGTTCAGGGGAGTGTCGGCAACATTACCATGACCGACCAAGGCGCAACCAAAACAGCCGGAAAAATCGCAGAAGAGGCGCTCAATCTAGGTGGAGACACCGTTTCAGCAATGGCTTCCTCAATTGATAAAACCCTTGATTCAAATACAAAAGTGTCAAAGGCTGCGTTTGATTTTGGCGAAGAGTCTCTCAAAGGAGCTTTGTCTGCCAGTAACAAGTCCCTCGATAAGATGGAAAGTGTTTCAGAATCGGCAATGAGTGCTTTGAAGTCTATGGCTAGTCAAAGCAACGAGAGCGCTAGAGCTGCCCTGACCATGGCTGGCGACGCCAAACAGCGTGAACAGATAGGTAACGCAACAGAATGGACAAAAGTCGCTTATGCGATTTGTGCCGTTCTTGCGATTGGTGCGGTGGCCTATGCAATCGTGAAGGGGAGCAAATGATTTTACAACCCAATACCGAAACCCCAATTTCAGTCGGGGGACGGGGAAAATATTTGATTGTCCGGTCAACATCGGCACCGGTTTTTATTTCTGCCGACGGCCTCAGTCCTCAGCGGCTTGAATCTGGTGACCGGATCAATGTTCTGGAGTTTGAAAAGATGTTTTTAAGTCATCATTCACATAAAACAGTGAATTTTGACTATCAGATTTCAGACTTAGAGCACAAACCAGCCTCAACATCGGGGCTGGTTGTTCAGCGCATCATTGAGCCGATTCAGTTTGAAGCCAGTGTGAGAGTTGAGGACGGTTTGAAGGTGGCAACAATACCTTCATCGCAAATGGTGACCCATCCTGATATTGAAATCACACCCCAAACCAAGACCAAACTGACATCGGGCGGTTATCGTCAGGTCGTGATGCAAGTCATCAGTGATGAATTGACCGACTTGCGTGTCGGTGACTTTAACGTCTCAGGCAACCGAGGCGCACTGGTCATCGGTAGCAAAGCGGCAATCGGCTCGCTCTCGTTTAATTTTTCAGGGGAGCTGTATGTTTATAACGTCAGTAGTAACACTGCTCGTCTCGCGGTTTTGGAGGTGAAATGATGCAAATAAATAGCCCTGTATCCGTGGTCCAAAGTCTACCTGAGGTTGAGGTGAAAACCATGCCTCAGATTGAGGTGAAAACCATGCCTCACACCGAGGTCAGTGTCACCAACTGGAAAGCGGTTCAGACCGTGACCCAACAACCAACTGAGATTTACGGCCGCAATGACGTGGTACTCAATGGCAGCACTCAACGTATCGATGCCAATCCAAAGCGTCAGGGGCTGATTTTACAGGCAGATGAAGGGAATCAGGGGGAGATTGTGATTCAAAGCTTTCTCCGTGTCCCTGCTGGTGCGGTGGTCGAATTTCCGGCCTCGAATGCGGTCACCGTAGAGGGGATCGCGGGGGATGTACTTCATATCGGGGAGCGCGTATGAATTTTAGTTATTCGCAAGCCTCCGGCTGGAAACGGGGAGATATACGGATTTGGACACGCCCGTTAAGTGAAATTCCTCACGGCTGGCAACTGTGCGACGGCACCAACGGCACCCCGAATTTACTTGATCGTGCATTGGTAGGAGCCGGACGGATGTATCAACAACATGAAATGTTTGGCGATACATTTCGATATCCGGGAGTCAATGTACAACCTCGCACCTTAACTCATCAAAACTTACCAGCACACAATCATACGTTTGCCCGTGTATGGTTCCATGAGAGTTCAGGCGGCAGTAATGTCTGGGGGATTAGTGGCTCTAGTTCTGCACCCACAGCAACGAGTTATACAGGTGGGAACGTCGCCCATAACCACGATGCAACCGTGACCCCAATTGATACCCGTCAACCATCGATAGGTATTATTTTTATTATGAAAATGAGGTAACAACGTACTATGAAAGTTACAGCAATTACACAAGACCAAATGATTATCGTTGATGGCGTTGTTGCAGAGATGTCCAAAATCGGCGGCTATCAGATGACCCATGGTGAATGGGCGGTTCAGTACGATACCGCAATCGGAGCGGGGCATATCGAATATCTGGACGCCCGACCCAATCAGGTGATTGGCGAAAACGAATTTAATGCGCGCTATGCATGGTTGATTGACGAGCATCAGCGTTATCAAGACTACGTCAAAGACCAGAGCGCATGAATCAGCCGCTCTTGATTAGCCTGACCATCATCACAGGAGGACTTGCCTATATGCTTTACCGCTCAACGCTTCCGCGTGGCGTTCGGAATAATAACCCGCTCAACATTCGTGACTCAGCGAATGATTGGGAAGGTAAATCAGGATTTAACCGTGATAAAGAATTCGAAGAGTTCAAACACCCTGTCTACGGCTTTCGGGCTGGCGCACGGATACTGAGAAGTTACAGCCGCCAAGGATACAAAACACTCAGTCAAATGATTTACCGCTTTGCCCCAGACAATGAGAATGACACCGCGCTCTATGTGCAGCAAATCAGCCAATGGACAGGGCTTGAGCCAAATCAGACAGTTAATGTCAATGATAACGACCAACTCGCCCGCCTACTTTATGCAATGAGCCGTAAAGAGGTCGGCAATTATTACGGCCTGAGCATGGCACAACAAGGGGTTGCAATGGCATGACAAAGCAAGACATGAAACGGATCGCCCTGTCGGTTGCCGGTGCAATTCTGGCAGCGTACACCATCAAATATCTGAAAAGGAGCCATCTATTATGAGCGATTTTTTCAAAAACAAATTAGGCATCGATATCAACCAAGCATCGACCAAAAAGGGATTCGCGTTAATCGGTGCAGGTGTCGCACTAGCGGCCGGACACCCTGAACTATTAACCGCCAGTATCACACCGGACGGGGTTCACTATGGTGGTTTAATTGGCACCGCTGCCCCTGTATTCATCGGTATCTGGGAAACGCTGAGAGATGAATTCAAGTAATGGCAGAATATCAAACCCTGATAGTTGCTGCGGTGAGCGCGTTATTTAGTGGGATTGGTGTTGGTATCACCTTGAAAACTGATGTGAAGTGGCTCCGGGTGATGTTGGAAAAAATAGATCAACGGGTGACTCATCTGGAACAAGGTAAGGGACAATGACAGAACAAGAGATTGTAGTAAAACATGATATTACTTTAAAACTTGCGGCAACCATATCTGCGATTGTCTTTCTATCAATAGCAATAATTAAAATGAGGTGATATGGCAAAGTCTCTCACAGTCCGGCAAGCTGGCCGTAAAGGCGGGAACGCAACCAAGCGAAAGTGGAAAACCGATAAACTTTTTGCTGCGACGATGCGAAAGAAACTCAGTGCAGCAGGAAAGAAAAGCGTCAAAGTCCGTCGCCAAAAGAAAAAATGACATACCAGAATGACAAAGCCCCCGTATTGGGGCTTTTTGCTATCAAAAGCAGTAACGCCTGATAGATATATTGATGTATAGGTGATGTTAATACAGGCTAGCTCTCAAGAACACAACCCAACCAATACGAACCCTTGTGCATATAAAAACGCTTAGTATGATACATAAAATAAAACGAGAGAAATAATTATGGCTAGGTTGTGTCGATTTAATTTCGATAATTTTGTATATAACTTCGAATCAAATGTTGTAGCAAATGGGTTCTCGTTACCGACTACAATAGGTGGGGCAATTGCTGAACCTCTTTCCATGCTAACAGCAATAGATAGTGCTTTAAATTTTGGAGCAAGGATACCGAAGATCCCCGGAGGGAAAGCAGCAGTATATGGTTATGCTTTATATGGTGCTTATTATGCAGGGGTTTTACTCGGATCGGCAATAATGGCTTCGAACCGGGCAACGCGATGTGATTTGAGGCAATTGAGACGGGCAGCTAAGGACTTAAGTTTATACGGCTCTTGGATCGATGATGCTGTAAATCATTTTCCCGACATTATGAGGGCACAGTAATGAAATCATATCTTATGGATCGAATGAAGCTACTTTCGGTAGCCTTATTATTTGTGTCTATCATGATTCTGGACAGTATATATATTCATAACTATATCAAAATTGCTTTGGCCTGTGCTTATGGCCTTTATTTGATATTGAGTATTTATTACAAGATAAAAAATCGTAATCAGAACCCGCCAACATAGGCGGGTTTTTTCTTATTAAGATCTTTTAAATCTCTTTTTACTTCTCATCAGCAGAGCATAGCTATCATTTGATTTAATGTTCTTGGGTATATTAAGTTCTATTGCGGAGAACTCACGGCCAGAGGGTGTCAGTAACTTATCTCCACGGATCTTGAACCCATACCATGGTGTAGAGCTGGGAAGATACCCCCGGTGCCTAATCAAGAGTAAGCGTGCTTGTGCAACAGGCCATTTATTTTGTTGTTTAAAACGGTAGAGAGAAGACACTGAACATCCTAAATAGTCCGCGGCTTCTTCCATTGAATCAAACTCGCTGATCAAAATCTCGCTGAGCTGACGATTTAACACACCGCATTGATACAATTCATCGCGCAATTTGATGCGCTGCCTTAGCTTTTTCACGTGATGTACCTCACAAAATCATCAAAAAAATAGAAAATGATGATTTCAGGTGTTAGGGCGCTTAGCTTGCGCCTAACACTCAAAATCTGAGGGATTATGTAAATGATTGCTATGAATGAATGTATCAATTAAGAGGTGAGAAGCATTAACGCATTGAATCGACTCAATTATCTTATTTAACATAATATATACAGTCACGTCTTTATCCTTTTAATAAAAAACCCCTAAAATCAGGGGTTTAATCGATTATTCTTGATTCTTATTTTGAGAAGGCTAGGAGGCCATTAGCTTCAATAAAGCTTGTTTAGCTTTATCATTTGTTTGCTTTTCAGCAAGGTTAGAAAGAATCACAACATCTTCATCTATATTTAAAACTCTAGCCACTTTTATAGCTATTTCTTCACTCATTACCTTACCATTACGCCATCTAGACACCGCTTGATGAGTAACATTGAGAAATTTTGCAACAGCATAGTCACTAGGCAAGTCTGCCTCTTCCTTTAGCATGTCTAAAAGTTCAATTGTAGTAATCATAACTACCTCCTACGGCAAGCATAAATCACCTGATTGCGTAGTGCACCACACAATCAGGTGATTGCTTAGGTGTTTTGATCGTCATATTCTTTGTTTCGTGTTAGCTCTCTTAACCGGATTCGAACGCTGAAAAAAGGGCACGTCCGTTTGTTGTAATCAGTGCCGGTTAAGAGAGCGCTCTCATTCAGGGAGTAGCACAGAGCGAATAACACGGAGAACTAAGCGCATGGCTAAATCACATCAAAATCGAAAATCACAAAAATGTGATGTGCATCTAGAAAAGAATCAGTTTAGAGATGCATACCGCATAATCAGAACACTCTGTCATCACACCCAAAATCTTAGCTCTAACACGTTTGACGACTTTCAAGATGCGTTATGTCATCTAATCGATGCGGTGCCGTATAAGAAAGCAATCTATTTTATGCAAGCACAAGAGTCATGGATTAATCGTGAGTCGTGTTACAAAACTGCATCCCGGGTACAAGCGCACCTATACCGGAAAGAACTCACCGAAATCGCGGAGAGTTTCGACGCATGAGCATGATCAACGCGACAGGAAAGCAGCGTAAGGACAGGCCATTAGCCGCCCTGAATCGCTCGATCTTGTCGAAAATTGCTCACTGTCCTTCATCATCGGCAGCATTCACGACCACAAATGGTCGGGCGATCCGTCAATCATTTGCGCGTGATATCTGCCGTGTGATGACCGTTCTCGTTGATGAAATGTGCTTTCATTCAAATAAGGTCGGGGTTGCAACGGTTCACGGCTTCTCTCTCAGAACATGGGGATTTATTGCTGAAGCTGTGAATCTACCGCTTTGGCGGGTCAAACAATGCGTTAAATATGCATTTCAAAAGGGATGGATCACATCTAAGCAACCGAGAGAACGCTACACAGGCAAAGACAATCGCGATCAATGGCGCGGACTTGCATCAATTAAGCGGGTTACAGAAACCTACTTCAAAGACCTTGGTATCTATGAGCAGTATCAAGAGGCTAAGACAGCCGCTAAACAATGGCTGAAAATGCTTGCCAGACGTTTACAACGCCCCGTCAAATATATTCAAACTCCGATTACATTATTACGCAGACGCCGCAAAGAAGCGGCTATCAATCATCTCCCTCAAAATACCTAACCTTTCTAGCCAATATTTGCCCCGGCCACGGGGCTCTTTTTCGTACCTGACATTTATTTTTGATTAATTAATAATCAAATTCTAATTTCCAGATCCTTTTTTAGATCCTTTCTTGATGATTGTTCACATTCGTTCACTATAGGGATGGTTGTTTTTTATACAGCACCCACAATTTTTGTGGATAACCATCTGTATAACCCATTTAAACTACTCCTAGTTATCGCTATCAGTTATCGCTCTTCATTGCCGGACAACATAGTCTTCGACTAGAACAGATGATATTAGTGAAATTAATAGATTTATATTCTTATCCCCGGCAAAGCGGGGATAAATGGTACCTCCCATTAAATCGCCTTCAGACAAGAGCGGCCAACGGAACACCAACGGGCGATTTAACGGGCCCCGTAACGGAACATGCCAACACAGTCGATCAGCTTCATCATGCGCTTGATGGATATAGGCCGTTTATGTCGCTTCGCGACGGGCTTAGCAAGGAGAAGGGGAGAAATTGAGGCCTCAGAAAAACGAAACCACTTCGCAAGGAAGTGGCTTTGTTTCATACGGTTATGATATTGTTCGAGGGTCGAATCTAAAACATTATCAACCATATGATAGGAACAGTATGATCAATGAGTATTGAATTTGCAATATTTAAAGTAGTACGGAAAGGCTATAAGAACATGATTTCATTTTTTAGAAGAAATGAGCTGAAAGATCCCGAGCTGATTGATTTTGAATTAGCTGATGTGCGGGTTGTTAATTTCGGTACGGCATTAAAAATTGATATTTTGGTGAAGAACTTCGGTTTAACCTCACTTTCTATTTCATCCATTCATCCGGCAATTTCTGTGGCGGACTATATGATTGATACCGCGCCCATTGTAACTTATACGAAAATTCCGCCAGAAACCCGCACAGGCCAACGTGTCTCTTTGATTGTTCCGTCTCCTTATCTCTGTGATAAAAAGTTCCGGCAAGCGTCTCATATTGTCAGTGTGAACCATTTAACATTGCTGGCTCACCGGAATAACGAATCAAAATTAATCGAGATGGATTATATGGGTCATACAAAATGGCAACGGGAAATAAAGAATTACTTTTAATAGTTTAATCATTTATGATTTTTATATAAAATACCCGTCGGACGTGTCCTTATTCAGTTAGCTAGGTATGAATATGGACAATAAAAATAATCACCATCCATTTTTTTCTGTTGGCAATCATCGTATCACCTACGAGCAGCAACAGAATTTCCCCCAAGATAGAGAAAACTGCATCGCTGTTGACTCTATCCGATCCCTCGAAACACTCGTAAACCGGAGTCAAGAGCCGTTAGAGATTGTGTTTCATCCTTCAGAGCCGGACGTATGGCCTGAATTCATGGCTTTCATCATCGCGTGGCATGTCAGACAGTCGGTTTCCGGCCTGTTTCGTGCTGCCTGAACAAAACTAATAACGCAGTAGGCAAAATATGAAAACACTATCCATTGATGAGATTAACCGGGATTTAAACGCGTTGGATGCAGCAGATCAACTGACCTCAGTATTGAAAGCGGAGATAGACAAGTTTAAGGACATGAACCCCCAAAAACTGGTTAAGCAGGCAATGGGGATGCTGATGAAAGGTGATATGTCACTCGAAGCACTCGGTTTACCTGTCAATCTGTTTGACCAAATTGAGCAACTCGAAAAAATCAATCGTGTTGCCAGAGCAAAATATCGGGCTCGAATTATCGCAGACAGGGCAATGCTCGGTGAAATTGAACCCGCTTTGATGACGGAGGCTTAGGTTATGGCCAGACAGCAAAACCCAGTGCGTGGATTCGTCCGTTGTCCCGTCTGTACGTCATCATCAACGGTTCATCAAGTCGGGGAAGGTCGGTTAATTGAAACCGGAGAGCCGCCCAAAAATAACCGTAACTTGGGGCTTATGTATTACCGTTGTCCTGAATGTGGCAACAGCTCGATCAGTCGGAAAGTGAATGATTTTATCGGGGTCAACATGGTTGAAAATGAATCTCAGCTACAAGCGGAAGCCCGGTTACCTGACCCGGTTACACCGTTACCGATAACCGGGGAAGTGGTCACCGATGAAACCAGTCAGGACACGGTTTCAGAGCAGGATAACCGGGTGGTTATCAGACGATTCATCATGTTGATAGGCGTGATCGTATTCATCGTTTGGTTAATTCGTCGGTTCATGCTTCGCGTGAAACTCAATGAGGTTAATGAGAGTGCAGGGGTACAAGATGCAACAGCCTGATACGGACAGCGAATTACTTGAGCCGGATACATCCACTGATGATTGGGGGGATTTCAGCGCGGTCATTGATGCGTTAAATCAGCAGGAAAATAAACCGACTGAACCGGATGATACCGAACCGAACAAATCAGATGACAAAGAAGAGCAAAGCGAAGCCGCGGCCGCTTTCCTTGACATTGCTTTTGTGGTCACCGAACAAGTTACATCCATGTTAGTCGGTTTTGAATTTGAATTTGACGAAAAAGGCAAGACCAAAGTTATTGAAGCGGCAAAACCAGTGTTAACCAAGCATAGTGAAGGTATTTTTATGAAAATGCTCGGGAACTACTTTGAAGAGGCAACCTTGCTTTTTGCGATCATTACTTTGGGTTACAGCACCAGAAAGCAGATCGTCAAAACGAAAAAGCTGATTGCTCAACAAGCCAAACAGGACAGGGGGGAAGGAGAATATGCCGAAGAAGCCACAGCCGTTGCAGTTTCCTAACCCGGTCAACTCGAATCAATCTTTAGATGCAGAGCATACCATTTATGTCGCGGGCACTGGGGGTGGGAAAACCTCCGCGGTGAAACATCTCGACTTAATCCCCAAAGGGGCGCAAGTCGTTTTCTTTGACCCATACAAAAACTATGCTGAAGACAAGTTTAAAGGTCAGATGGTTCAGGCCACCTCTTCACGTTTAACGTTTGTTCGCGCTTTAGTGTCGGCTCGCAAGCGAGGGGATACCTTTAAATTAGCCTATGTTCCTGAAAGTGGCGCGAACAGCGAAGAATTGGAATTTTTCAGTGCTGTTGTCTGGTCGGTCGGGAACGGCCATGCTCCAGCCCTGCATGTCGTGATTGAAGAGCTGGCTTCCTGTGCCGAGACGTCTGCCAAACTCAAGGGACGAGCCGGAGAGTTATTACGGGGCGGGCGTCAGTATGGTCTGGTGATTCATACGGTCTTTCAGAAGGGGCAGGAAGTGCCTAAAACGGTCACCGATCAATCGGCCGTTTGGTGGATCGGTGCCGTTAATTCTGCCGCGGATGCTGAATGGCTTTCAATTCGTCGGGGAATTAATGTGAATCGGATAATAGGGCTAAAATCTGCCAAGGTGAACAAGAAAACCATCAATAAGCCGATTGCGGAATATCTGCTTGTCCGGGACGGGATCGGCAATATTGAACATGCTGCTTTTAACTGCCGAACAGGGGCAAAACTATCTCTGAATTATCGCTAAACGACAGCGATTAACATCACAATTCAACCTATAGGTTAAGCGCTTAACCTATAGGTTATCCAAGCTTTCCAAACTTCAATTTTCCTCGTTTTATAAAGCCGAACTTGGGCATTTTCGCCCTAATTAACTCACCAACGTCGCAAGACAAGGGGATTTTTATTTTATGTTCGGTTTTAAACCTAAACAACTACTCGCAATCGCGATTGTTTCCGCATTGGTAGCAGCCCTTACCGTCTGGGCATCAAACAATGTTGACGCTGTCGAAGACGTCATCGGAGATTAAGCACTATGAATTCAGTTATGAAATTAAACTCGTTCACTGGTGTTGGCTACGGTGAGAAAGCCTCGTTGACGATCCCGACGGGTCCGGTTTATGAAGAGATATTTCTCGAAACCAACCTGTCACCGGAACAAATCAAACGAGTCTCGATTACGCTCAACGCAGATGAAATCATTGTGCTTGATGGCCGTCTGATGAAAGCTTTGGAAGCCTATAAAGGAATGCCGTCAATTGATGGTTTCTATCATATTCCACTGGCAGACATCACCGCAAAAACTAAAAACGGGATGCGTTATACAGCGCTGGTCACTGAGCCTGGGGATAACATCGTACTGGAAATTGAAATTGCACCGGATAACTCCGGTAGCGCTCCGGCGATACAGCTAAAAGGTCATGCGACGGTTTCCCCACAACAAGCGGCACGGATTGTTGTGCCACAAATCAAAAAACACACCATGCAAGCCACATCAACAGAAAATGAGTTCCTTGATCTCACGTCATCGCCTCTTCTGCTGGTTCGTCGGATGCATTTTTTGTCAGAGACGGTGAACTCACTCGAAATTCACCGTGATTATATCAAAGTCTATGACACAACACGGGCTGTTGAAACCATGCGCGCCAAGCGAAATAAAAAGTATTGGCAATCGGGAATGTATCACTTCGATCCGATCATGCGCGGTTACTTCATTGATGAACTGTTCCAGACAGCGCACACCAATGAACTCAAATTCACAGTGAAAACTGATGAGGCTGTCGGCTCTATTCCGATCATTGTTGAGTCAGTCAAGATTGTTCGCCCTGACCTAGTTCAGTAAGGGGGGTAATCATGGCGTTCTTAGATGATTTAAGTAATTTTGGCTCCGGCTTACTCGATAGTGTCGGGGAAGGTTTCGACAGTCTTGTCGGAGCCGCTACCAGTGACAACAGTTCAGTCAACGCCAACACGCAACCACAGGCAACTCATCAGGCCGATAATAACGGTAATAAAGTTACACCATCACAACCGTCTGAGCTCAATCAAACATGGCTCTATGTCGGTGGAGGCATCGCGCTACTGATATTGATTGTCTTGTTTGTCATGCTGATGAAACGGTAAAGGGGGACGTATGCCAGTATTTGTAATCCCTCTTTTAGCCAGTGTTGCAGGCTTTGGGGTTGGACTTTGGACGGGGTCGGCTACAGGAAAACTGTTAAAGGTCTTTGCGGCACTCATGGTTATCTATCTTGCATGGCGTTTCTATAACG